>NZ_CP041039.1:0-7553 GCF_006385615.1 Chlamydophila parapsittaci
TTTGCTGAAATTTACTTTTGTTTAAATAAAATACTTCTTTTTTAGAAATAGTTTTTCCTTGAATCCTTTCGTGTTTGTTTAACCATTTTAGCTCAATAGCTATCTCAATGCATCTATTGATAGCGGATTCTATTTTTTTCCAGTTCCTAGAAGTAATATATCGATTCATCCTCAAAGTATAAGATAGGTTTTCGAACCCTATTTCTATTTTATCTGGCCATTCTTTTGATCCTGAACTATTCATTTTTTTTCTCGTAGCTGTACTAACAATCCAGTCTATGAATGTGTAAGTGAATTTTGATGCATTTGGGAATCTTAATTTTATTTCCTGATACATATTTGCAGGCTTTAAAACGAAATAGGAATCAATTTGATCTACTATGATAGGACAAGGTTCTATGATGAACCCTTTATGTTTTTTAGAAATCAGATTAAGAAAAGGTTCTTCATCCAAAGCTTTATTTTCTTTTGGAGTCAGACCTTCCCAACCTTCACAGATGCGTAAAATAGGAGAGAAAGTTTGATAGCGATCAACGACTTCTTCTCCTTTATTCCATCGTTTTCTTGTCGCAACTATTAGATAAGGCTCATTCCCTAAATGATACAATGCTTCGAGAGCTATTAAAGCTTCTTTGCCTCCAAACTCATTCTTATTTCTAGATGTTTTATATTTTTTTACTCCATAAGCTTCTAAATATTCTGACTTTGTGAATTTAATTCTCGGAATTGTTCCTTCGAATTTAAAAGTATTTGTTTCTCTGGATAAATAAGATCCTTCTAAATTTCCTCGATAATTTGTTGCTGTTAAGAGTTTTTGAATCGCTGCTAAAGCATGATAGTGAGATGGTTGTAAATCTAGCCCTATTACTTCGATTTTAGATTCAGTACAAATGCTCGGGAACAGCTCGAATAAGTCTTCTGATAACTGGGGTTTTCTCCCAAACTTTTGGTTCTCTAAGTGAAGAGAACTTTTAATTATCTGATTTTCTGATTTCACCATGCTTCTTTTTGAATTGTAAATTTCCCTGTGCACGAATTAAATCTTAGCGTTGTTGAAAACACAGAACCATGTCTATTTTTCCCTACTATGATTTCTGAGAGTCCTTTCGTAGCTTCCTGTGAATAATAGTCTTTTCTATGTAAGAATAGTATGACATCAGCATCTTGCTCTATTTGACCGCTATCTCTAAGATCTGACAACATAGGCCTCTTATCTCCTCTGTCTTCTACCTTCCTAGATAGCTGTGATAAACATACAACGGGTATTTGTAACTCAACAGCTAATTTTCTCAGTTGTCTTGAAATTTCAGCTATTTCATTTTGGCGATTCTCTGCTTTTTTCGAAGATCCTATTAACTGCAAATAGTCTATAAACAAAGCATCTATACCTTGATTTTCTCTTAATTCCCTAGCTTGATCTATTAATGTATTTAGATCTGTACTCTTGTTATCACATATAAAGAAATGAGTTCCTTTCAGCTTTGTTCCAATGCTTTCTATTTTAGATAAAACATCCCTAGAAAAATTACCTCTTTTTAATTGTTCGCAAGAAGTCTCACTTAAATTTGATATAATTCTCTCTACAATTTGATTTGGGCTCATTTCTAATGAAATAAAACCCACAGCCTTTCCCTGTTCTAAAACGAGATTAAGAGCTATGTCTATAGCAAAAGCGGTTTTACCCATAGCAGGCCGTGCAGCAATAACAACAAAGTTTCCCCTTGATAATATAATGCTATGTTCGTCTATTGAAGAATATCCTGTAGGCAATCCATCTACATAATCAATCTTATGTCTGGATCTATAATCATACCTGTGACGTATTTGGGCAATAACACTAGCTTTGCCATTTTCCCCGGATGAAAATATGTCATAAACGGTTTTCCCTATATGTTTTCGTCTTGGATACGATGTCTTTTCATAAATGTCATCCAAGCGTTCTTTGAACTGATCAATAAGAGTGTATGGTGAACGTCTATTTGGATATCTTGTAAAATCTTGAAAAGATGAATCTAAGAACTCTTTAAGTAGGTTATTGACATGTTTTTCATGCAAAAAGTCAATATGATGATCTAAATCTATAGGGATGTCTGCATTTTGAGACATATGTATCAAATATGAAACATCCATACTCTTATCGAGATTTCTTCTCTTTATCTCTTCCCAAATCAGGGATATTGATATTGTATCTCGGTCTCTTAATATATCCCGTATTAGCAAAAATATATTCTTATGATTCTCTGATTTGAAGTGGTGCTCCGATAATCTACGAACAACAACATGCGCATGTTCTAAATAATTAACAGCTTGTCCTAAGACAAAAAACTCAACATCTAGGAGATCTTTTTCTTCTTCAGATTGTTTTATCATAAGGTATCCAGAAATAACTTCGAGGATTGTATAAAAGAAATATAAATTACCTGATTATTTCTATAATCAGGTAAAACTCATAACTTATATCACGAGGTTGTGTGTGCGTAAAGGCAATTCACTACATAGAAATTTAGATACAATCTTTGGGAATGAAGTTTATTCAAACAACCTAACACATCAGGAATTTCTTTCTGTTAGAAACCAGCATCTTTGGGAAAAACTAAGAGATATCCCACTTTATGAAGCTGTGCATACATGGCTGTCTTCTTTAACTAATCATACATCTAGATCGTACAGAGGATCTATTTTAGCTTTAGAAAGAATAGGTTTGATTTCTTTAAAAATGCCACTACAGCAATTTGCTCTGCTAAACCACAACATTATATTAGACGCTATAAAACAAATTCCTACCACAGTAGTGTGTTGGTCTGAAGGAACAAAGCAAGTCAGAGCAGCATGTTATATATCCCTAACTAAGTTTTTAAATCGAGTAACATCTGGAATAATATCTATAGCACAACCATCTCATCAAGAATCCAATAAGACATTTTACAAAATCCGAGATCTGGTCAAAACAAATGCTATGAACCAAGTTGAGCGGGTATTATTTTTAGAGGAATTATCTAAAATTAACTACAGAGATTGGTTAATAGCCCAAACTATTCTTCAAGGTGCAAAACGAGTAACAGAAGCTCTATCAGTTACAACAGACCATATTTGTTTTGAAAACGGAGTCATATCTTTTAATCAAATTAAAAGTCGAGGTGTGTTTAAAACAACAATTATTACCTATCCGCAAAAATTTATGAAATTACTTCAAGATTATGTAGGGGAAAGAAAAGGGTTGGTGTTTATAACTAAGAAAGGCAGGGGTGTTGGTTTGAAACAATTGGCAGGTACTTTTGCTAAAGCAGGAATAAAAGCACACATACCATTTAAAGTAACACCCCATGTTCTACGAGCTACCGCAGTTACTGAATACAAAAAAATGGGGTGTTCAGATTCCGATATCATGAAGATAACAGGTCACTCATCTTCGAAAATGATATACGCTTATGATAAATCTACTATAGCCGACAACGCATCAAAAAAAGTGTCTCTAATTTAGTCATAAAGTGGAAATCAATAATTTCCACTTAAAAAACTACAACTAAACCAAAAATCATCCAATTCTATATAATTAAAATTATATTAAAATATTAAAGGTAGTTGAGACGTTAAGTTGTCCGTCATGCCTGTATCATAAGCTGATAACATTTGCGTAGAAGATAAACACGATACTCGCATTATCTCTTGGTCAGCAAAGCCCATTTTTTTTAGATATGCTAGAGCACTAGCTCGTAGAACATGAGGTGTTACTTTAATTGGAGAATTAATATCACCTTCAGCCAACTTAAAATAATAATAAACCTGATTGATTGCTACCTGTTGTCCTTCACCGGAAACAAAAACCCAACCCTCTCTATTCCCAAGATAATCTTGCAACTCTTGCATTAAGAAATTAGGATAGCTTACCTTCACCTCTTGGTATCTATTTTGTCTCTTTTTTACCTTGAATGTAACCTGATTCTTAGCAAAGGATATGTCTTCAGTCCTTAAAGATATTACCTCGGTTAATTTTCTGACTCCTTGTATGATCAACTTGCCTATCAGATAGTCCCTAAAACTAATCTTTTTCAAAGCATCAAAAAATAACAACCACTCTCTTTTCGAGATAAATTCTGTCTTCACCTTATCTCTAATCTTATAAAAAGTTGGGTTCCCAAAGTCCTTAGAAGGACTGGCGTGTTTAATAACCCCTTTGGTTAATCGATAAAGAAACTTGGTAAAAGATATATAACATGCTGCTCTAGCTTGTTTTGATGCCTCTGAAACCGGCTTCCCAGAGTACGTGAAAGTTAAAGATTTTATTCTGTTCAGAATATCACAATGATCACAACAGACTAAACCTTCCAATTTCATGGAACCATCTAATATATGATTGGCTACTAGAAACTTGATACCCGAAGCGTAATTCTTTCTAGTAATAGGAGATAAGGTTGCTAACCATACATTAGCTGCTTCTAATACTGTCAGAAATAATCTACTCTTGTGGTGGTGACTCAAACCGCTCATACTCAGTCTCAATATTTTGTAATGTACAAGTCTTGCGCAGTCTAAGTTTTTTTCAACCAAAAGTCTACCACCTAAAGTTGCAAAGTCTACCACCTAAAGTTGCAAAGTCTACCACCTAAAGTTGCAAAGTCTACCACCTAAAGTTGCAATTCTTCTCGGGATTTCTCAGGTTTAAATTCTTAAAAAGTATATTAATACTTTTTATTTGCTGCTGATTTGAGTCAGCATCTGATATCTACCTTAAGAGTTTTCTCGAACAGTTGATGCAGTAAGTTTTTGTTATATTCAGAAAGCTCTAAACCAGAAGAAACTATTTTTAAAATATCTATAAGTTTCTCAGAAACTTCCTTATTCTTTTCCTCAAAATCTACACACCGTTCTGTCTGAGAAGACTTTAAAGGAGGTAGGAACTTATTTAATACATCGATAGCTAGAGCATTCGATAAACCGCTAATCTTTCCCAAAACCTTAAGTTTATCTTTAACAGATCCTTTTCTAGAAGCTAATAGATATGCCGTTTTATACGGTATTGACTGGAATAAAGACTTGGTATTCTTATCAGGCAGGCTAATGAATAACTCGTAATATCCTAGGGCGTTATAAGCTGAAGACTTTGTACGAAAAACAAGATTGATCCAAGATGAAAATGTTGTATCAGGAGAATTCATGTTTTTTAAGATTTCTCTGACCTTATAGATTTTCTCTCCTATTAAAAGAACGTGTTGTTTTTGTATGGATTTAATTTGCCCAGTAAGTAGCTTAATAGAAGCTAATCCTCTATTATATTCTTCATCGAACTTACTATTTTGGCTAACTACTAAGTTTTCTATTTGCTCCTTTTCAATATCACTTAGAGATACTGAAAACACATCCATAGCGAATTCCTTTTTAAGAAATTCTTTAGTTGTGTTTTCTTGATTCTTTTGAAAAAAAGCGGATGCTTCTTTAGTTAATTTACTCACAGAGTTTCCTGGACTAATTTTTCATCAGAGAATAGCTTGTTTTCTATCTCTTTAGTTAAGTTTAATATGTCTTTAGCTGCTCTAGAATTTGGGTAGGCGTTTATTACTGATGATTCTTTTAATAAAGATCTGCTGACAGTAACATCTCTTCGTATTTTACTGGACAAGATTTTACCTTCATAAATCGTTTCTATAATGTCCATGTAAGTTGAATTTGTTGAATTTCTTTCATCCCAAAAAGAAAAAACTATTCCTAGTATATCCAAATTGTTTCCGATTGTTGAACAGAACTCTTTTATCTTTTGCAAACCAAGAATAGAGAATGGTTCTGGGGTTAAACACACAACTAGGTAATCACTAGCTAAAAATGCTTCTTGGGAAAGAATTCCTAAACTAGGAGGCGTATCCAAAATACATACATCATACTGGTCCTGGACCTTCTGAAGAGCTAGGTGCAAATGATTAACTGATAAACTGATATCTTTATCCAACCCCCTAAAATCTTCTACAAGAACAGATGAGGGAATGATATCAAGGTTTTCTATTTTCGTTTTATGTATGGCTCTTCTAATCTCATTAGAATGTCTTAAAATCTCATTCAGACTGTGATCATCTTGAATTTGAACTCCAAGACCGGTAGTTAAATTTGCTTGTGGATCTAAGTCCACAAGCAAAACTTTTTTTCTGCTTACTTGGGCAAGATTACTACCAATATTAAGGGATAGGGTTGTTTTCCCAGTACCACCTTTAAAAGAACAAAATGCTAGCGTTTTCACACTTACTCCAACGTTAGAGTAGATGTTAATTTATTCAGCTTTTGAGAACATATCTTTTCTCGACAAAATCAACATAATCAAAGCTTTTTTTAGCTTTAAATTATTATGTTCCATTTGTTCGACTATAGGTGAGTCGGGAAACAAGCTTAAAGATGTTTGTATTTGATTAAGTAAGTTTAATATAACGGATATACTTTTGTGGTATAATTCCAATGGAGAATTCAAAAAAGTAATTTTTTCCTTGTGCACTTTCATTTTGATATCTAGTTCTGGAAAATCTTTTTCAACATCTTTTACAATCTTGATAAAATCATTAGTCATATTCTGTTTATCATTCATAATCTCTCCAGTAAATAGACGTATGATTTTTTCATATAAAACCACAAAAAAAATATCCAACGAAAATATATTTAATTAAGTTGCTTATAATTTATTAACCATTTGTTTGTTGTTTTACTTCTAAAAACGATATATTTGATGTTGCTGTAGTTCCTAAAATTGAGTCACCATTTGCCAAAGCATTTACCCAAACCACACCACTATCCATACCACCAACTCTTAGAGAGAATGTAACAGGATCTGTTCCAGTGTTGTTTACAGCCGTTCTCAATGAACAAACATTAGGAATCCCTGATGAGTAACCATAACTAATGGCACAAGGAGATGAATCACCTTCTCTTACAAGAGCGAGAACGACATTCCCTTCCATTCTAGAAGCTATGATGTCAGCAGAAATTAAAAACATACTATTAACGTTGTCGGGTGTAATTGTAAATTTCCCGATTTCTGTTCCACCTAAAAGTGTGCCAATATTAGACTTTGTAAATAAACCGTTGCATTGGATTTTTTCTGATAAAGAAAAGTTCTTAAAAGCTTTTGTAAGTGCTAAATTTTTATCTGATATTATTCTATCAATAACTTCTTGTATTAAACTATTAGTGATATCTTTTATGATAGCATCTACCAAACCCTTCTGTATTTGATCTAGTATTAGCTTTGATAAGGTATCAGCATCTATCGAGAAGTCTATGGTGGCACTTTGTGCATTTGTGTTTGAGATATCTATTTTAAGACCCTCTTTAGCATTCAATTTGGCTGCTGTTGGTGTTGACTTTGTCCCTAATATAAGTTGTTGATCTTGTAAGGGACTTTCCATTTGACCAAGCTTAATATTGTCTGCAAATACACAATTTTGGGTGTCATTTAAGTAAAAACCAGAATTACCCATAATTAAAACTCTTTTTATTTTGAGTTTTAATTTAATTTTTTTTGACTATCAACAATTAATTTTTATTTGTTGTGCTTTGAATTGTTTTATTTGTTGAAA